>NZ_JAROCF010000002.1 GCF_030433685.1 Leifsonia williamsii | reverse complement strand
TTTAGGTACGCATGTACTTGCCAAACGGACAAGCATCCGTCTAGAGTGTGTATACGTGTCCACGACCGTCCGGCACTGTACGGGGGTTCGGATACACCAGTCGGATACACCAAACGAGGGGCGATCCAGATGGAGTTGCTTATCTGCGGCCCGTGTTCACGCGGTCAACACGCAGCGTGCGATGGACCCAACGAGTACTGGGGCGACTGCACGTGCGACCACAAGACGTCTAGCGCCCGCTAGTCGAACCGAAAACAGTGAAGGCCCAGGAGTGGAGTCCCGGGCCTTCGCGCCGAACCTGATTGGAGCAGGTCGACATGAGGAAGCATACTTCCCCATTCCGTAGAAGAACCCAGCACCTAGGAGTCCTAAGCGACAACAGGTGGATGATCCACGGGAGATAGGCGAAGGGGCAACGGCGCCCCGCCCTCCCCAAACATAAGGAAGGAAGTCAGATGGGATCCCCCGGAAACATCTGGCACCACACGCAAGAGGCGGCACTCGTGGAGCACCGCCTCTTGCCATATGAGAGGGCAAGCTAATGCCGAGGAAGCAGTGGTACCTGCGCTACCCGAAGGACACCAGCTTGCCCCTGAAGTACTACTACGTGTGGGTCGAACTCCCCAAACATGAAGGAGGGCGCCGGCGCATACCCGTCCGTTCGAAGGACATCACCGAGCTCAAGATCAAACTCGAGCAGAAGCAGCAGGACCTCCGGGAGCGTGGGGACCTCTACACGAACGACATGACCGTCCAGCAGTGGTTCCGGTACTGGCTTGAGATCGTCAGGAAAGAACGACGACCGAAGACCGTCGACGGGTACAAGTCCGTCACGAACCAGTGGATCATTCCGACGATCGGCACGGTGAAGTTGGAGAAGCTGACTGCCAATCACTTGCGGCAGGTTGAGCGGGCGATGCTGGCTGCGGGGAAGTCGTCTACATACGCGAAGAATGCCCACGCCGTTATGTCCCGTGCTCTCGAGATAGCGCTGCGTGAGGGCAGGGTTGGCCGCAACGTCGCGAAGCTCATGGACGCCCCCAGGAAGGCGCGCAACGACCAGCAAGCATTCGAGGTGGACGAGGTCGTGAAGGTCCTCGGTCACATCTCCGAAGACAAGGTATTCGGGGCTCGCTGGGCTACCGCCCTCCTGACCGGCGCGCGCCGCGGCGAGGTCATCGGCCTAGAGCGCAACCGGGTCGGTGACGATCTCGACCTGTCCTGGCAGCTGCAGCGCATCATCTGGGCACACGGCTGTGGTGACCCCGTGGGCAAGACGGACAAGGGACGCGACATCTACCCGTGCGAGCAGAAGACAGGCCACTCGTGCCCCAAGCGTCGCCTGCATATCCCCTCCGACTACGAATACCGGCACATTGACGGTGGCCTCTACTGGACCCGCCCCAAGTCGTCCGCTGGGTGGCGGATAATCCCGCTTGTGGAGCCGTTGCGGTCCATCCTCGAACGACACATCGCCGGCACCCCGAACAACCCGTGGGGGCTTGTGTTCACATGGACCAACCAGGACGGCGAGCAACGCCCCATCGACCCGGATGCGGACACTCGCCTGTGGCGCCGCGTCCTCGCAGACACCGGGATCGATAAGGACGTGCCCCTCCACGGGTTGCGGCACACCGCAGTCGATCTGCTTTACGAGGCAGGCGTGTCCGAAGACCTCATACCGTTGATCGTCGGCCACTCCGATCGGGCCATGTCCAGGTCCTACAAGACCCGTTCGAAGGCGCAGCAGGCGCGCATCCGGAAAGCGCTCGAGCAGGTTAGTACGCTGCTCAGCTCGCCAACCGGTGCACGTTCAGGAACGTCCGCAGCAATCGAGTCGACACCCCGAGCTCAGTAGCGAGCCGGTGAGCGTCAGGGCACCATCGCATGACGTGGATGCACTCGTCGTAGTCGATCATCCATTCCGCGGCGGTTCGGTCGGCCATGACCTCGTGCTTGGGTCGGTCGTCCCGATGGCCGAGGTGAGCGTGCGCGAGTTCATGGGCGAGCGTCGACCGGTCGTGGATGGCCCTCATGCCGGATCTGATGACAATGAGGTTGTGGTCGGGTAGCCACATTCCGTTCGCGGTTCGGATGGGCCGGTGGATGACCTCGATGCCTCTACGTTCAGCGTCCTTGTAAGGGTCGTAGTCACCCACCGTTCCTCCTACTGGTACTGCTCGTCCTGCTCGCTCTCCGGATCGTTCGGGTGAGCGGCCAATGCGACGTCGCCCTGGCGTAGCTGGTCGAGTTGTCCCGCGCTCATCCCGCGCGGATCCACATCACTCTTGTTCTCAGTAGAAGGTGTAGTCGACCCGTCCGACATTCGGGACGCCCGGTCCATCGCCCGCTCAACTAGGTCGGCCGGTGAGATGTCGAACGCTTGGGCGAGTTGCACGATCTGGGAGATGTTGATGGGCCTGGTGCCTTTGAGTAAGAGCTTCAGCGTCTCGTAGTTGATTCCGGCCTTGTCCGCGAGTTGTGCCTGAGTCAAACCGCTGGCGGCTCGCTCTGCTCGTATTTCCGCCGCAAGCGCGCGCGTGTGCTTTCCCTGTTCCACGGGGGTCAGTCTACCGATAACGGGTACATATGTGCATAAATGTGCGCCGAGGTACTTGCATGTGTACTTCTGTACCCGTAGTCTGTACTCATGTACTCGTCGAGAAGAACCCCGGACGAGGTGATCGGCGAAGCAGTCGCCGAAGCCATCCGTAACAGCGGCTCATCGGAAGCCGTTGTAGCAGCAGCCGCCGACATGCGGCCAGCCGAACTCCATGACGCCCTCACAGGAGCGCGCTCATTCGAGTTCGAACAGCTGGTCGCTGTCGGCGGCTTTCTGTCGTTCTCGGTACCCGAACTAATCAAGGAGGTGGTCATTACGTGACCAAAGACGAAGCCCCCGCCGTCGGGAAGAAGGCCTACACGGTCAACGAAGTCGCGGCGATGACGGGCTACGGACGCTCGTTCATCTACGACCAGATCAAAGCCGGCGCACTGATCCCAACGTCACCGAAGGGGTCGACCAGAAAGAGATTCACCGAGAAGGAAATCGACCGGTGGATCAAGTCCTGGGAAGTGACCCCCACCAGCAAGGCCTGAGCTTCACCCGAAGCCGCTCAGTCCCCACAACGAAGAAACGCCCCGGGTGGAAGCCGGGGCGAATCAAGAGAGGAATTGTAGTGAATTCCACCGACATCCTACCCGCGAGAACCGAAGCACATAGCTTCTACGGGCAGAGCATCGACACCATCCACCTCGACGGCAACGACTACCTGCTCCTCGGGCAGCTGTGCGACAACCTCGGCATCGACACCCGAGGCCAGCAGCAAAACCTCGAGCGGCAGGTGTGGGCCGAAGGCATGACGTGCGTAACACACGTCATGCTCCCCGGCGCCGACCGCGCCTACCCCCGCTACCTGATCAATACCCGCATCGTCGGCATGTGGCTCGCCACGATCACCACATCGCGCATCCGCGACGAAGAGTCGCGCCTCATGGTCGAGCGCTACCAGCGCGAGCTCGCCGACAAGATCCACGAATGGATCAGCGGCGGCGCAGTCCGTCGCGAACTGTCCGAGGCTGAGGTTGTCCTGCAGGCGCTCACGATCCTCAAGACGAAGACGGAGCAGCAGGCGCAGGAGATCGAAGTCCTCGCCCCGAAGGCGTCCGCGTGGGATGCGCTGGTGTCCTCCGCCGGCTCCTGGTCATACCAGGACGCCGCGCACGCGCTCTACGAGCAGAAGCACATCGTCATCGGGCAGAAGCGCCTCGTCGCCATCCTGGTCGACTGGTCCTGGATGTACCGGGACCACAAGGGCCGCCCACATGCCTACCAGCGCATCCTCGAGCAGAGCCTCCTCACCGAGAAGATCCGCACCTATGTGGACACCGTGACAGGGGAGACGCTGCAGTCCTCGGCGCCGCAGGTTCGCATCACAGGTAAGGGTCTCGACGTCATCTACCGCCGACTGTCGGCCGCGACGGAAGCGGTGGCGTCATGAGCCAGTGGACCCCGATCGAGAACCTTCGCACTGTCGGGCGTGACAGTGAGTACGAGCTCGCCATCCGCGAGTGGAAGCCCGGAGACGGACTGACCTGCACTCACGCATCGAAGCAGCAGAAGCACCCCTGCGGCGCGCCTGTAGCCGTTTTCCGGACGATCTGGGAGGAGCAGACGAGTTACCGTCCGCGGACTCAGGTGAAGAAGCGTGTGCTGTGCTCCCGCCACGTGGGCGAGGTGCTTCGCCAGTACGTAGGCGAAGAGACCCGACGCTTCAACTCGCAACCGCTCATTGTGCGGATCGAGAAGGAGGCTGCTGAGAAGGTGCTCGCCGCGCATTGGGACGAGTATCAGGAGGCGCTGACCCGGTTCGCGGCTGAGCATGAGGCGGCACTCGTCGCATCGGTTCCTGAGGGGCTAAGGAAGTTCCTCGTCGCGGAAGAGGCGGTGTCCTGATGAGTGATCACGCCCAGATCCCGCTTCCACTGTTCCCCCGGAAGACGTTCATCTACCCGTTCCCGGTGGTGCCGGCCGGCTGTGAGGAGCCGTCATGAACGCGGCTGAGACGATCGCAGCAGCGATCCAGAAACTCGAAGCGCTCAAAGCCGATGCAACCCCAGGCGTCTGGGAGTTCGACCCTGAGCCCTTCGGCGCGATCTTCACGCAGCAGGAGCCAGGACTTGAAGTCGAAACCGAAGTCGCGGAGCAGATGCTCGACGCGGACGGTCGCCTGATCGTGACTCTGCATCGCACCATCGACGCGCAACTCGCCATCCTGCGAACGGCTGGTCGGGAGTTTGAGCGTCGCGCCGAGAACGGTGATGCCCGGGTCTTCCCGTACGACTATCACCTCGATCTGGCTCGTTCGATTCTCGGGGAGTCGTGATGCGTACTTTCCGTCTGCTTCTGACTGGTGCGTTGACCGCGACCGTCACGGGTGTCCTCGCCGCCACCGTCTACCTCCACCTGTTGGAGAGGAGAGCTTTCAAATGAACCGCACTAATGAAAGCCAAGCCGCGGATCACTTTCACCGCATCGACTACGACCCGAGTGAGCCGAATGGTGCGCTCGTGTGGGCGCTGGTGGTTTGCACTGGCCTCGGGTTCGGCGCTGTCGCTCTCGTCATCATCTCCGCCGGCTATGGCGTGGCTCACCTCCTGGGGTGGCTGTGATGAACAAGGACACGTTCTGGTCCTGGGTGTGCGCCCTCCTGTTCGCTGCAGCCGTCATCGTCATCACCGTCACCGTCGCGGGGGTGACCCGATGAAGGCGTTCCTGACGGTGGCGTTCGTCGCCTCCATCACCCTCTGCGTCGCGTCCGCTCTCGCCGGCCTGATGACCCTCTACTACGCGGGCGCCGTCCTCGCGATCCTCACCGCCTGCACTGCGATGTGCGGCACCATCCTCAACTCCCTCGAAGGAGACAACAAATGACCCGCCCATTCCGAGACTCTTACGAGGAGCAGTACGTGTCCGGTATCGCCGCCAGCAAGCGCCTGACCCTAGTTCACGCTCCGTGGATGGGCGACTGGTTCGTCTCCCACTCCCCGCGGAATGGCAACTCCAACGCCGAGGGCCAGTGGGGGCAGTGGGTCGAGTTCGCGCTCTCGATTCTTCAGCACCCGGCCACCGAAGTCTGCCGCTCAGATGTCGCGGCTGCCGTTCATGGTCTCCCGGTCAACGACTTCTACACGGAGACG
Organism: Leifsonia williamsii; assembly: GCF_030433685.1. NCBI lineage: Bacteria > Bacillati > Actinomycetota > Actinomycetes > Micrococcales > Microbacteriaceae > Leifsonia > Leifsonia williamsii. The sequence goes on along the minus strand of NZ_JAROCF010000002.1, from coordinate 36,651 downwards.
ACCCACGAGTTCACGGATGACGAGATCCAGCAGTACTTCGTCGGCGAGGAGGCCTCCGATGACTGATCCGATGCCGACGGTGAGAAGCCTCATCGACGAAGCCAGAACTCACATCGAGACCGCCAACAGCATCGGCACCTCGAAGCCCATGACCGACTACCACCTGCAACTCGCACAGGTGAAGGCGACCCTCGCACTCGCAGAGCAGGAGAACATCGCGAACCTCCTCGCGTTCATCCGGATCGCGATGCACGAGAAGTCGACCATCACCGACCAGGAAGGTCTGCAGAAGCTCGCCGACCGCGTAGTCGAGGGGCTGGGACTGTGACTGACCCATTCCCCGACGACGACCTCCAAGCAGCCGGCGACGACCACCGCGACAAGGCCAAGTACGACGACCTCGACGGTTGGCGACCCGCAGACGAGGACCTCGCATGAGCTACGCCGGCTACCCCGAAGGCGTGACCGGTGCGGAGTCGTACTTCGCCCCCGTCGACACCGTCACCATTCCCGCCACCTGCCCCTACCCGGACTGCGACTTCGACGGCGACGTCCAAGCAGACGTCTTCCTCCTCCACCCCGGCACCCACGAACGCACCTTCGAATACGAGTGGGCGTGCCCCAAGTGCGGCGCCGAAAACGAAGAGGAGCGCACCTACAGAGACGGGGAGGACGACGCATGAGCGCATACGCGAGAGTCGACGTCACCCCGGACACCCCGGAGTGGGAGCAGGAGCGGCGGAAGTCGATCGGCGCTTCCGAGGTCGCGGCGGTCATGGGTCTGTCCCGCTTCTCGACGGCCCTGGATGTGTACAAGCACAAGCAGGGCATCGACAGCGACTTCGACCCGGTCCTCGCGTTCATCGGCCACCAGTCCGAGCCGATCATGGAGGCCTGGGTGCACAAGTTCTCCGGCGTCCACGCGACGCTCTGGCCGGGGTTCATGGCCCGCTCCGCCGAGGTGCCGATCCTGCACGCGTCGTTCGACCGTGTCTCGTTCGACCCGTTCACAACGTGGCAGTTCAAGACCGCTCACGCGGTCGCGGGCCACCACTGGGACGAGGGCATCCCCACCGACATCCGTGTCCAGGTGCAGGCGGAGATGTTCGTTGCGGGCACCCAGAAAGCCGGAGTCGTCGTCTGGATCGGCGGACGGGAGTTCCGCCTCTATTGGGAGCCCCGAGATGACCGGTTCATCGATGAGCACATGATCCCCGCCCTCGGCGACTTCTGGAACCGCGTTCTCACCGGGACACCACCGGAGCCGGCGAACCTCGCCGAGATCGCCGAGGTGTACCCGACCGACCCTGGCACTGTGCTCGAGCTCCCCGAGACGGCGTTCGAAACCCTCGAACGCATCACCGTCCTCAACTCCGACATCACCGCGCAGGAGAAGGAACGCGACGCCCTCAAGGTCGCGCTGTCCGAGTTCGTCCAAGGCGCGGAAACCCTCACCTACGCCGGCCGCCCGGTCGCGACGTGGAAGACGCAGAAGGGTCGCGCGTCGTTCGACAAGCGCACCTTCGAACTCGACCACCCCGACCTCGCCGCCGCGTACACGAACCAAGGCGCCCCATTCAAGGTGCTGCGCCGACTCAAGGAGAAGTCATGACCGACCTCACGGCCGCCGCTGTCGCGGTCAAGAAGAACCCGACGATGAAGGATCTCGTCGAGCAGCAACTCCCCGCGATCGAGCGACAGCTCGGCGGCGCGATGAACTCGGATGCGTTCGTCCGCGCTGTCCTGTCGGAGATCACGAAGCAGCCGAAGCTGATGTCCGCCGACCCGAAGACCGTCCTCGGCGGCGTCATGCTCGCCGCACAGCTCCGGTTGGAGATCGGCTCCGGGCTCGGGGAGTTCTACCTCACTCCCCGCAAGGACCACGGCCGCGACATCTGCCTCCCCATCATCGGCTTCCAAGGCATGGTGAAACTCGCTCTCCGCTCGGAGTTCGTCACCAACGTGCAAGCGTTCCTCGTCCGCGAAGGCGACGACTTCACCTACGGCGCCAACTCCGACCGCGGGATGTTCTACGACTGGACACCCCGCGACTTCGAGGAGACCCGCCCCTGGGTCGGTGTCGTCGCCACGGCCCGCATGAGAACCGGCGGCACCACATGGGTGTACCTCACCCGCGACCAGATCATGGCCCGCCGGCCCTCGTACTGGCAGAAGGGCCCGTGGGAAACCCACGAGGACGAGATGGCGAAGAAGACCGCCGTCCGCGCCCTCGCGAAGTATCTCCCGAAGTCCACCGACCTCGGCCGTGCCCTCGAAGCCGACGAGCAGAAGGTGCAGCAGGTAAAGGGGCTCGACGAGGTCGAGATCACCCGCATCGACGACGATCCGGAAACGATCATCGTCAACGAGACGGGGGCGGACCAGTGATCGACCAGTTCCCACCCACCAACACCCTGCCCCGCATGTACCAGGAGCCGGCTGACACGCGTGAGGATGACCCGCTCGCATGGCAGGCCGACGCCCTCTGCGCGCAGACCGATCCGGAGGCGTTCTTCCCGGAGAAAGGCGAGCCAACCAAGGCAGCGAAGCGCATCTGCGCAGCCTGCCCGGCCGCAGCCCAATGCCTCCAGTACGCCATCGACAACCACATCACCCACGGGCTCTGGGGAGGTGTCGCACCCAAGCAGCGACGTCACATGGACAGGAGCGCCGCATGAACCGCAACAAGAACCGCGGTACCGCCTTTGAGACCCTGATCACCCGCGCCCTCCAAGACGCCTTCCCCGAGGACGACCGCATCGACCGTGCACCCCTCCGCGGGGCGAAGGACGAAGGCGACATCCGCGGCGTCCGGTCACCGTTCGGCCGCGTCGTAATCGAATGCAAGCAGTACGGCGGCCGCTACGACATCGGCACATGGTTGAACGAAGCCGAGATCGAGAAGGGCAACGCTGACGCAATCGCCGGCGTCGTCGTCGCCAAACGCGCGAGGAAGGGTGACGCACTCGACCAGACCGTCATCATGACCGTCCGCGACCTCATCGCACTCCTAGGCGGTGATGTCGCATGAGCCGGCCGAGATTGCTCGACCTGTTCTCCTGCGCAGGCGGCGCCGCAATGGGATACCACCGGGCAGGCTTCGACGTCGTCGGAGTCGACATCGACCCGCAACCCAACTACCCGTTCGAGTTCCACCTAGGCGACGCGCTGCAGTACCTCGCGAAGCACGGACACGAGTTCGACGCGATCCACGCATCACCGCCCTGCCAGGGCTACACGGCGCTCAAGGCGGTCCACAAGAACCCGTGGCCGCTGCTCATCGAACCGACCCGGGCGATGCTCGACCAGATCGGCGTTCCGTACGTGATCGAGAACGTGCAGGGCGCCCCTGTCCGACGAGACCTCACCCTCTGCGGGGAGATGTTCGGGCTCCGGGTGATCCGTCACCGGTTCTTCGAGCTCGGAGGATGGTCCGCTGCCCCGATCGATCACGTCCCGCATCGCGGACGTGTCGCCGGGTGGAGGCACGGGGAGTTCTTCGACGGCCCGTACTTCGCGGTCTACGGCAACGGTGGCGGCAAGGGAACCGTGGAGCAGTGGCAGGACGCTCTCGGTATCGACTGGACCTCTGACCGTCGCGAGCTCGCAGAGGCGATCCCGCCAGCGTACACGGAGTTCATCGGCCGTCAGCTCATCCGCGAGTTGGAAGTGGCCGCATGACCGCCCCGACTCAGAAGGTCCGCGACCTCACCTACCTCCGTGACGGCTACCGGTGTGTGTGCTGTGGTGCGACGGGTCCGTTGTCGTGGCAGCACCGTGCCGCATCAGGGCATGGGGGCCGTGGGAAGAAGGCGCCTGTCCTGACGCCGGCTGATGGTCTCACTGCTTGCCTTCCGTGCAATCAGCGCTTCGAGAGTGACCTGCAGGAACTCGCCCTCCACAACGGATGGAAGCTGCGTCGTCACATGCTCCTCACCGCGGATCAGGTGCCGTTCTACGACCGCAACTTGGGCGGCTGGTTCCTACCCGACACGGAAGGACGCGCACACGTCATGGGGCGGGCGGAGGCGGTCGAGCTGATCGCAGCAGCCGGCGGATACACGACGAAAGGAGGTCGTTGATGGACCTCACATGGTTCAGAGCGGACACGTCTCTGGCGTCGCACGACAAGATCACCGAGCTCGTAGAGACCCACGGAGCACGCGGAAAGCAAGCCGGTTTCGTCTACATTTGCGCCCTCGGACACTCCGTCGGGCACGGAACGGACGGTGTGATCAAACGCACCAGCCTGAAATGGGTGCACGGAACGACCGCGGATGCGGCGCTTCTGGTGGCTGCGGACCTGTGGGAGACCACCGATGGGGGGTGGCGGATCCGTAATTTCGGCACCCGTCAGGTGGTCGGTGCAGCTCAGCAGGCCATCCACGATGCCAAGAGTTCCGCGGGAAAGAAGGGTGCGGAGGCGAGGTGGGGTGATGACTGAGGACGGTTCTGCTATCCGGTTCTGCCATATGGCACCCCCGCATGGGTTACCCAGATGGGTGCGTGATGGCACGAACGAACGAACGAACGTACGAACGCAACAGACGCACGCTTCTAAGACTCATGCGATCAATCTTCTGTTCCTAAACGCACGAGTCGGACTGTGGATAACTCGCATCTCCCGTCAGGGGGTGGCGTGATGATCGACCTCGCAATGGCTTACGAGCTCACCGAGGCCTGGCTCCCGGACTTCCTCGCGTACGCGGAGAACCCGCATCACCCACTGGCAGGAGACCTCCTCGATCGGGCCCGTGACCGCATCTTCCAGAGCTACGAAGACAACGCGGTCGAAGGACACGACGTCGGGGACGCGCCGGATGACGTGGTCGTGATGCTCATGGGCGTCGCCGAGTGGATTACCGCGCAGCGTTCGGAGGTGACCGCATGAAGGTCGAGTTTCCTGACGCTGTGTGGGGTCGGCTTGCGTCGATCGCTGACAAGCGAGAGATGCGGATCGCGGACCTGATCGTGGAGACCGCGCATCACCTCCTCGGCACCACACCCCCACACCCCACGCAACGCCCGCCGGCACCGAACGGCGGCAACCACGGCGCCCGACCCGCACTCAACTGGCACGACCCCGCAGTTGAGGCCGAGATCCGGGAACTGATCACCCTCCACCGTTCGGGTCCGCAGATCGCCGCGCATTTCGGTGTGTCGTACGACAGCGTCCGAACCGCTTTGAAGGGTCTCAACATCCCGACCGATACCCGCAAGATCACCAACCCGAAAGGCAACGAAGCATGACGAGCATCGCATTCACAGGCAACCTCACCGAGACTCCGATCCTCAGGTACACGCAGGCGGGGAAGGCGGTCGCGAACCTCAACGTCGCCGTGAACCGGAAGCGTGGCGAGTCAGAGGAGACCGACTTCCACCGTGTGACCGTGTGGGGGGAGATGGCTGAACACGTCGCCCAGTTCGACAAGGGCACCCGTGTGATGGTCATCGGCCGGCTCACATCCCGGCAGTACGAGACGCAGGCGGGGGAGAAGCGCACGGGGTGGGAGGTCACCGCCGACGCGATCGGACCGGACCTCAGGTTCGCCACCGCAGTGGTCGCGAAGACCGCCTCACGGCCCACCAGTGCCCCGCAGACGCCCGAATCGAGCGTCTGGGATGACCCGGCTCCGTCGTTCAACGACTCGACCCCGTTCTAGCCCGGAGACGAAGACATGTTCGATAGAATTGAAGCGGCCCCGACGAGCGCGCCAACGCTCAGCCAGGGCCTGACCCTACGAATCGATCTGAGCGATTGGAGGGCTGTCATGGATTCTACCCACGACGCCTCAGCGAACTTCCGCACCCCCGACCGGTGGAACTCCGTCGTCGTCCCTGAGCGAGTAGCGCAGCGGGCCCTGACCAACGTCGACAAGCAGCCGAACGGATGCTGGATCAGCCGATACTCGGTGTCCACTCACGGCTACGCGCAGATCGGCTGGTCGCTCCCGAAGGAGGAGCGGCGAACGGCTGCTCGGAACGCGATGGTGTTGGCGCACCGTGCGGCATGGACTGCTATTCACGGCCAGGTTCCGCTCGGAATGACTATCGACCACATCTGCAAAGAGCGGCGGTGCGTCAACCCCGATCACCTGCGCCTGCTCCCGAACTTCGAGAACGCTCGTCGCACGAACGGTCACGACTGGCCGATGGGGGTTTGCGCGAACGGACACCCGAACACCCAACTCCGGCCGGTGAGCGCTACGGCCAAGGCCGGAGGCAGGCGAGGCGGTCTGGGGTGCGCCGACTGCTACCGGCTCTACCACCTACGGCATAACTGGCGGCGCCGAAACCCAGGTGCGCCTCTGCCTGACCACCTGTTGCTCGCGATCGAAAAGGTGGCCGGCTGATGCGTTACGGGTCTGCGAATGGTTGCCACCAGTCACCCACCCCACGAGACCGGTCCGTGAGGGTGTCGAAGTGCTGCGCGAAATGCCGGCGCGGAGTCCCCGGATACGGCGAGCTGCCGTGCGGATACAACCTCAACTGCCCCAACAACTGCCACCAGAAGGAGACGAAGTGAACATCCCAGACGAAGTGATGCTGGCGGCGGATGACGCGGGCCACGTCGTGGACATTCGCAGCGCGCGGGTTATTGCACAGTGGGCGCGGAAGGAAGCGCTTCGAGAAGCCGCTGACGATCCCGCCCTGCGCTTGTCCGGGCACTCCGGCATCAGCATCCGCAAGCTCCGTGCCCTCGCGAAGGAGGAGCAGTGATGACCAACGGTAGTGAGCACATCCGGCCGAAGCCGGAGGTACCCACCACCGAGCAGGTCCGCGAGGTGTACCACCTGGGTCTCTACGAGGTAAACGACATGGTCGGAAACGTCAACTTCGAAGGGGCGCTTGGTCAATTCGACACTTGGCTTGCTGAGCACGACAAGGCAGTAGCAGCAGAAGCCGTCCGTACCGCGACCACCGAGTTGCAGGCCCAGCTCGACGCCATGACGACGTACGGGACTGCACAGAAGGCCAACGACGGCACCATCTGGGACATGTTCGAATGCGCGTCCCTCAAAGAAGCCCAGGAGGATGCCATGACCACAGTCCGCGAGGAAGGCGAAGACCCGGTCGTTGTCGTCAAGAGGCTCGGGAACGGCCGATGGTTCGAGGTAACTACAGAGGAGACGTCCTCGTGACGGATTCCCGTGTAGTGATCAAGGGCCTCCACCAGGTGGACGCTGAAGCCCTCGCATCCGTGTTCCGTGAAGAGTTCCCCGAACTGACGATCACCGTCAAAACCAAGAAGAAGGGCAAGAAATGAGCGAGCGCCTTCACAACTACCTGCTCGACCAGATCGAATCCGCCAGCCGTGCGCTCGCCCAGCAGCAGGAACTTCTCGCCTTGGCATGGGACGCGGGCTACGACGCACGCCGCGTGGAACTAGATAAGCAAGCGGCTGACCCGTCGTACCCGATCCATCGGCCCAACCCGTTCGTGAAGGAGGCCCCGCATGTCTGAGACTGATCCGCTCCTCGCAGCAGTCGAAGCACTCACGAAACCCCAGAAGCGTCGCCAGGAACAGGACATCATCAGCCGCTACGTCACCACCGATGACGACGGCATCGAGACGGTCACGGAGCATGTCGTAGGAACGCAGAAGGTGACCGTGGAACTGCCCCCGCTTCTCGACATGCTCGACGACGCTATCCAGTCAAGCATGGGCGGCAGCACGAAGGGAGCCGCGCTCGCCTCCGAATCAGCTGTCCTCAATGTGCACGCCCTCTACGAGGCCATGAAGATCTCGTCAGCAGTACGCGACTGGTGCCGGATGGCCGGCGTCCTCGACCGAAAGCACACCAGAGAGAACCTCGAAGCATGGAACGCATCGGTGTACGTGCGCGACCTTGACGAGGAGCATGCGGCGTTCTTCGCCGCAGTCATGCAGAAGTGGGCAGCCAGCATCCGGACCATGCTCGACCCGTGGCGGGAGAAGGACCTTCCCAACCCGTGCCCGGTCTGCCATGCGGAGGAGTGGTGGGACGCCAGCGAGGACAAGCCCGGAGAGCCGCGACGGCGCCTGCCCCCGATGGAAGGTATTCGCCGCGGCCGTCCCAGACCGCTGCTGATTCGGTACAAGCGGGATGACCCGGAGATGATCGAGAAGGGGCACGCAATCTGCCGAGCATGCGGCGCAGAGTTTGGCCTCAGAGAGCTGCAGTTCGAACTCGAACAAGCCGAAGCAACGACACGTCAGGAGGGAATGACAACGGTGTAATTCGCGTGCTACGATGACGATACGCACTACGAGTGCGCCCAAAAGCCTTCGAGAAGCCCCCGCCCAACAGCGGGGGTTTTCTCATGTAAGGCGCTGATACCTGATCCCCACCACATCAGGGTCAGGCACCTGATCTGCGCGGGGAGGCGCCATGGACGGCGATACACTCGCGCTTCGATGGGCTCTGGTCGCGGTGGTGGCAGCGTTGAATATCCGCAACGCGACGCTGATGGATGCGGCGCCGCTCGCAGCGATCGCATGGATCCTGCTTGCATGGGCCGCCGCCGGAGTGATCTGGAACACCAGCAGGCGTGCGCGATGAACGTGACACGTATCGCTCAAGTGGTCGAAGTAGGCGACGTCCTCCCTTCCCCACAGACGCCGGTCGCGATCGCAGCCAGCGGATTTGACGGCAGCGTCGTCATCGTCGTGGTTGACGGCCGCGGCAATGTGCGCATCCTGGATCAGTTCGGCGCGACACCGTCGATTCCCATCGCCTACTGCCAAGGCGCGTACTACACCTGATCTTCCGCCCCTCAGCATCACACACCAACCAGAACGGTCGGGGCACCTCGCATCCACACGTTCGAGCACAGACGCTCACGCAAGACGCGACGGACCGACCAAACACTCAACCCCCGAGCTGACGGGCGGAACCAACCAACCGCAACGAGCGGAGGTCAACGATGACCGACACAGCAGCACCCAAACCGCTCCCCGCGCCACCCGAAGACCCGCACGAACCAGGCACATACCGTGTCCTCCACGACGGCGACACCTGCGACCACGCATCCTGCCCCGCCATCGCATACGTCCGAGTCCACATGTACCGGGACGGCGACAAAGACGAACTGGCCGGCACGCTGCACTGGTGCGCACACCACTGGCACGAAGTACGCGAACGCATCTGGACAATGGCACTCGACGGCAAGTGCGGCATCATCGACGAAACCGAATGGATCGCCTAAGCCTTCGCCCGACGCAGGATGTACGTGTCCTTGTTGCCCCACTCGAGCGCACCCTTCCGATGCTCGGACACGATCTCCCACCCGTCAGCGATCAGCTCAGCGAGCTGACGCTCACCCTTCTTCTTGTCTCGACCAGACCCACGCGTCGTCTTCAACTTCAGCGTCTTGGTCTCAAACTTCACAGCCACGCCGGCCCCCTCAATCAAGTGGGCCACAGTATACGACCGGAGGCAACTCGAATGCCGAAGCTCGCAGGCCGCATCGATGTCGATGCCCGACTCCTCGAAAGCAAGTCGGAAAGCCGACGCTTCGGCATCACAATCGACGGTGAAGACTTCCCCTGGCACATCGACGCATCAGGCGTATCGGTCCAGGTCAGCGATGATGGTTGCCCGGCCGTCACGATTACCATCCTCGCCGAACGTGTCACCGTCGACCACCGCATCGAAGGCAAGGCCGACTAGTGAACGGCATGACCGCATGCGAGAACTGCGGCGCCGAATACCCATCCGCGTTCGCCGCCACCCTCTGCTGTGAAGACACCCGGGGGTACGACTAAACCACCCGGGGGGGGGGGGTATCAAACAATGCCCCGGGCCCCCCGCAAATGCCCCACCCCAGGCTGCGAGAACCGCATCACCAATCAGCGGTACTGCTACGAACACACCCCCATCAACTGGGCATACGGCACAGACCGCACCAACACCCCACTCCACCGCGAGTGGAGAGCAGCGGTACTCCAACGATGCGGCGGACGCTGCGAGATACGCGGACCGAAGTGCACAGGCAAAGCCACCGAAGCAGACCACATCACACCCGTGGCTGAAGGCGGCACCTACACCCTCAGCAACGGCCAGGGGGCCTGCACCACCTGCCACGCAGCCAAGACCAAACAAGAAGCAGCACGAGGCCGGACGCGAGCCTTCACGGGCACACCACGAACAACAACACAACGAACAAGCACCCAGGCCTCCACCCCCCACCCCCGGGGCCCGTCGACAGGGCGATGAGGTGCTGCAGATTTGGAGCCGTACGGGTCTGGGACTTTCTGGGCCCTGTGGTTCCTGCCCGACATGGGCTCTCGTTTTCCCGACATGGGAGGTAGTCATGGCTGGTCGTGGACCTGCTCCGAAGGATCCGTCTCGGCGGGTGCGTCGCAACGGTGGTGGCGCGCAGATGCGCATCATTGAGGCGGCACCGTCTGAGCAGCCTGAACTGCCTACCTTTGATGTGTCGGTGGAGATCGACGGCAACGTTGTGATGCAGCAGTTCGTGTGGCCGGAGCGGACGCGTCAGTGGTGGGACATGTGGGCGAGTTCGCCGCTGTCGGATGAGTTCACGGAGACCGACTGGTCGGAGCTCATGGATACTGCCCTGATCCACGCGAAGTTCTGGACGGGTAACACGTCGGTGGCGAATGAGTTGCGGCTTCGGGTTGCGAAGTTCGGCGCTACGCCGGAGGATCGGGCCCGGTTGAAGATCCAGTTCGCTGCGGCTGATGAGGCTGAGGAGCGGACGGAGAAGCGTCGGGCTGCGAAGAAGCCGAAGGGCGATGATCCTCGCCTTCGTCTGGCTCAGTAGGCCGGCATGGCGGTCCTGATTGTTCCGCCGCTCGATCTGACGTACCCGACGCTTGGCCCTTCGGTGGCGGAGTTCATCCTTGACCGGTGCGTGTTCGGCCCCGGTTCTCTTGCGGGGCAGCCGGCGCGACTGGATGACGAGAAGCTCGCTGCTCTGTACCGCCTGTACGAGGTGTATCCGCAGGGGCATCGTCTTGCTGGACGGCGCCGGTTCCAGCGTGGAGCGATCGAGTGGCGTAAGGGCATGGCGAAGACCGAGTTCGCTGCCTGGGTAGCGTTCGCCGAGCTGCACCCCGAGGGGCCCGTTCGGTGCGATGGATTCGACGCTGACGGTGATCCTGTCGGCCGGCCGGTGGCGTTCCCGTACATCCCGATGATGGCGGTGACGGAGGAGCAGGTCTCCGAGCTGGCGTTCGGTGTGCTGAAGTACGTGGTCGAGGAAGGCCCTGACGCTGACCTTTTCGATTCTTCGCTCGAGCGGATCCTCCGGCTTGATGCGCGGGGCCGTGCTGATGGTCAGGTTGTTCCGGTGTCGAACTCGCCGGGGTCGCGTGATGGTGCCCTGACGACGTTTCAGCACTTCGACGAACCGCACCGGTTGTATCTTCCGTCGGCCAAGAACGCGCACGAGACGATGAGCGCGAACCTGACGAAGCGTCCACTGGAAGACCCGTGGGCGTTGTACACGTCCACAGCAGGGAAGCCCGGGCAGGGCAGCATCCAAGAGGATGTGCGCGCTGAGGCGGAGATGATCGACCGGGGCGAGATCGAGAACCCGGCGCTGTTCTTCTTTGCACGGTGGGCTGGCGACGAGCACGACGACCTCACGACTATCGACCAGCGGGTCGCCGCTATAGCGGACGCGACAGGTCCCGTTGGCGAGTATGGTCCGGGCCAGTTCGAGTCGATCGCGAAGCAGTGGGATCGCCCGAAGGCTGACAAGGCGTATCTCGAGCGTGTCTGGTTGAACCGGTGGCGGAAGTCGGGGTCGCAGTTCTTCGACTTCAAGAAGCTGCTGGACCTCGCCGACCCGGGGAAGACGATCCCCAAGGGCGCGTTTGTTGGCCTCGGGTTCGACGGCGCACGCTTCCGAGACGCGACAGGGCTCGTGGCGACGGACATCGCGACCGGTGTGCAGGAACTCCTGGGTCTTTGGGAGCGACCGGAAGACGACGAGGACTGGGAAGTCCCCGAGGATGAGGTCACCCAGACCCTCGAAGACGCCATGGAGCGGTTCGAGGTGTGGAAGCTGTACGGCGACCCGCCCCACTGGACGGAAACGATGGGTTCCTGGTCGGCCAAGTGGCCGGATCAGGTTGAGGAGTTCTGGACGAACAAGTACGTCCGGATGGCGTACACGCTCCGCGAGTACACCGAAGCGATCGACACCCGCAGTGTCCGCTTCGGTGGCATCGAGAATCCGGATGGCGACTTCGACCCGCACAACGACCTGATCCGACACCTCGGCAACGCTGGCGTGAAGGAACTTCGCGTGAAAGACGACGAGGGCAAGCCCCTTCTTGTCATGGCGAAGCAGGAAGGCCAGCAGGAGCTCAAGTTCGACGCCGGCATGGCTGCGGTCCTGTCGTGGAAGGCGTGTGCTGACGCGCGACGTACGGGTGCGAAGCCTAAGGCGAAGCGCAAGGCGGTGATCCGCCGTCTCAAGTAGGAAGGGAGGTCGCAGTGGCCATCGATGTCACCGAGATCAACTCTCCCGGGTGGTGGATCGTCAAGGGCGTGAAGAAGCTCAACGCCCGTCTCCCGCGGCTGCAGCGCCTGGCCGGCTACCACGATGGTGAGCCGCCCCTCCCGGTTCCGGTCGGCAGTGGCGTGTCGGATGCGTTCAAGTCGTTCCAGAAGAAGTCGTGCACGAACTTCGCCGAGCTGATCGTGGGGTCGATTCGGGAGCGTTGCGCGGTGAGGGAGATCCGCACCGCCGTGTCCGACGACCAGGTCGATGATGTCGCATGGCAGATCTGGAAGAACAACGGCCTGGACGTTGAGTTTGCCGATGTCCTGGAGAACATGCTCGCCCTGTCCGACGCGTACATGATCGTTGGGTTGGACGAGGACGGTGAGGTCGTAATCACGGGTGAGGATCCTCGCCAGGTGGTCACGTTCCACAACCCGGTCAGGCAGTCCGAGGTGCGGGCCGCGGTCAAGGTTTTCCACGATGCGGATGAGAAAAGGGACTACATCTACCTGTTCCTCCCGGGGCAGCGCCTCGAGGATGGTTCCCAGTCGAACGCGCGCCGCTGGGTCGCATATCGGGAGCGCTCCGCACCCGGTAAGTCGATCTCGTTCAGCCCCTCAGCGTACGTGTGGGATGAGGACCGTGGCGGCGCTGATGGTGAGGAGCTGAACCATCCGGTGGTTCCGGTGGTCCGGTTCCGGAATCGTCGTGGAATCGGAGAATTCGAGCCCCACACGGACGTCTTGGACCGAATCAACCACAAGACCTACAACAGCATGGTCATCGCCGCCTATCAGGCGTTCAAGCAGATGGTCATCCAGGTCGACGTGGAAGACGCGGTCGACGAGGACGGCAACGAGATCGACTCGATCCCGGACAACGTCCTCACCACAGATCCCGGGTCGTGGATTCAGCTGCCGTACAACTCGAAGGTGTTCCAGACCGCCCAGGCGGACATGCAGGGCATCCAGTCGGCGATCAAGGACGACATTCGGGAGCTCGCTGCGGTGACGCGGCGTCCGCTGGCGATGTTCGCCCCGGACAATGAGTCTGCTGCTGGTGCGCAGGCGAACAGTGAGGGCCTGATCTTCGCCACGGAGGACAAGCAGATCCGGTGCACGGCCGCTCTCGTGGACGTCATGTACCTGGCATTCCTCACGGCCGGCGACGAAGAGCGGGCCAACAAGTCCAAGATCACGATCGACTGGAAGCCTGCTTCTCGGTACACCGTCACGGACAAGGCTAACGCCTCGGCGCAAGCGTCGAAGACGCTCGCGAAGCGGACCATCATGAGGGAGATCTGGCAGTTCACTCCGGAGCAGGTCGCCCAGGCGGAGGCCGAGTCCTCTGACGAGGCACTGCTGACGGAGGAGTTGACCGGTGGCGGTAACGCGGCTTGACCTGAACTACGACGCCCAAGTCGCAGCCGTGCGCAGCAAGGTGATGTCGTACGCGTACCGGCGCTGGTCTGCGCTCTCGGCATATCGGGATGCTGACGCTGAGCGGCTGATCGCTGAGATCGTGCCTCGTGTCGAGGCAGGGCAGAAGCGGGTCGCCGAACTGACGGACGCGTACCTGTCGAGGGTCGCGGCGGAGCAGCTGGGGACAGCGATCACCCGTGGCGCCGTCGTTGACGCGTCCACGGAGGCTCTCCGTGGTGTGGACGCGGCCACGGTGTACCAGCGGCCGTTCACGACGCTGTATACGGGTCTCCGTGACGGCGACAGCCTTACAACAGCTGCGTCGAAGGGCGGCGAACGGCTCCTCGACCTGGTCTCCTCCGGTCTGCAACTGGCGAAGACCCACTCGGCACGCAAAGCGATGTCACGAACCGGTGTCGAGTTGTACCAGCGCACCCTGACCGGGCGTGAGGACTGCGCCCTCTGCGTGATCGCGTCCACCCAGCGGTATCACAAGAGCAAGCTGATGCCGATCCACCCCGGATGCGACTGCGGGATCAAGAGCTTCATCGGCGACCCTGACGAGCAGGTCATCGCCCCGGAACTGCTCGAGCAAACCCACGCAGCGGTAGAGGCGAAAGCTGGCCGGGCGGATAGCGGGGGCCGCGACGTCGGCCTCGGTAGTCCGATCAGCGACTATCTCAACGTGATCGTTACGCACGAGCACGGCGAACTCGGTCCTGTCCTTGCCTGGCGTAAGGACCACTTCACCGGCCCGTCCGAGGTCTGACCACGAACTTCCACCCTTCCTGGGTGGTGAGCCCCGACATGGGGAACCCAAACACCCGACATGGGAGACAACCAGCATGTTCACTCGAGGCGGCATCCTCATCCGAAACCCACGCCTGCGCTTCATCACCGACGAGGAGAACGCGGGTGGAGAAGGCGGTGACACCAACACTGGTGGCGACACCGGCTTCCCGGCGAACACTCCTGTCAAGGAAATGACGCCGGAGCAGCAGGCGGCCTACCACCTGCACCAGTCCCGCAAGCACGAAGGCCGCGTGAAGGCCTTCGGTGAATGGACTCCGGAGAAGATCGCCCAGCTCGAGAAGGACAACGCTGAGCTTCGGCAGAAGACCCAGACCGCGGAGCAGAACGCTCTGGACGCGGCCAGGGAAGAGGGCCGCGCGGAGATCCGCGCTCAGCTCGCAGCCGAGCGCGTGAACAACGCCCTGGCTAGGGCGCTCACCGGGCGGATCCCGGACCCGAGCGCGCTGCTTGACCTGAACCGGAGTCAGTTCGTCAAGGACGGAGCTGCTGACATCGACGCGATCAACGCGTGGGTCGATGCAAACTCGACCGAGGCGACAGCTCAGAAGAAGGGCATCGACCTCGGCCAAGGGCGACGCGGCAACAACGAGCCCGCCAAGGGCGTCGGCGCGGGGGCAGACCTCTTCGCCAACCGCAAAACCAAGAAGACCGATTCCTAGAAAGGAACACAGCCATGCCTCGTCTGAAGACTGAGAGCGTCGGCGGCGGTGACCAGTCCTGGCTCGGCTCGTCGCACGGTATCCGCAACGCGCGTACCGAGACGATCGACATCTCGACGTTCACTGCCAACACGCACTATCCGAACGGATACATCCCGTCGGGTACCCCCGTCGCCATCGTCAGTGGCCTCGCCGTCCCGTACGACGTGACCACCGGTACGACGACCGGAGCAGGCATCCTCGCCGGCTTCATCCTCACCGACCAGCCCGTTGTCGGCACCACCGACTTCGCGGCTCCCATCATCGACCACGGCCGTGTCAACGTCGCCAAGGTGCCCTACGCGAACTTCGCGAAGCCCCTGGCTGCGAAGGACGCGACCACGATCGTCTTCGCCTGAAAGGAGTGACCAGTCATGGCACTTTGGACTGACGTCATCGACCCGGCCACTCTGACCGGGTATGCGCGGGCCTCGCTCGCAGACTACGAGGCCAGCAAGGGCACCCTTGCCCAGTTCCTCCCGAACCGTGAGGTTGCCGACATCGTCGTGCGCTTCATGCAGGGGTCCACTGGTCTGGTCGACATCGCCCAGTGGCGCGCCTACGACGCCGAACCGGAGATCGGGAAGGGCCCCAGCGGCAAGCGAGTGACCCTCGAACTGCCTGCTGTCGGCCAGAACATCCCCGTGTCGGAGTATCAGCAGCTTCGGGCCCGCAACGCGGGTGACGACCAGATGCTGCAGGCCGTCCTCAACACCACGGGGCGCGTCGCTCGCGCTGTCGCGGACTCCGTCGAGCGGCTGCGCGGCATCGTCCTCGCCACCGGCAAGGCGACCATCAACCCGACCAACTTCGGTGGCAAGTTCCAGTCCGACGACGACTTCGGTCGCTCCGCGGGGCACACTGTGACTGCTGCCTCGGCATGGTCGACCGGTTCGGTGTCGCGGCTCGCTGACCTGCAGACGTGGACGGACACGTACATCGCCGACAACGGGGTCGCGCCCGGTGCTCTGCTGATGTCCACTCGTGTGCTCCGTGCCCTCGCTGCAGGGACCGAGTTCCAGACGCAGCTGATCAACGGTGGCGCCCGCCCGGCCACCCGTGCGGACGTGGACGCGATCATCGAGGGCGCCGGCCTTCCTCCGATCGTCGTCTACGACCGCCGTGTGAACGTCAACGGTGTGGCGACGAAGGTCATCCCGGACGACCGTCTCCTGCTCCTCCCCGCCCCCGTGGCGACGGACGACTGGGAGGGCACCGAGCTCGGCGCCACGTTCTGGGGTCAGACCCTCACGTCGCTCGACCCGGCGTACGGCATCGAGGACGGCGAGCAGCCCGGACTCGTCGTCGGCGCATACCGGGGCGAGAAGCCGCCGATGATCGCCGAGGTGATTTCCGACGCGATCGCGCTCCCGGTCCTCGCCAACGCGGACCTCAGCTTCTCCGCTGACGTCCTCTAAGAAGGGAACACCGTGGCCGAGCTGAAAAGCACCGTCCACGTCTACGACGAGCACGGTGTCCCCCAGATCTTCGGACCTGGGGACACCGTGCCCGCTTGGGCGCAGAAACTCATCACCAACCCCAATGCGTGGGCTGGTGAAAGCCGTCCCATCAAGGCTGCGCCGGCCGCTGACAAGCCCGCCGAGGTGAAGCCGCCGTCCGAGGTTCCGCCCAAGAGCGGACCCAGGGCGACCGTCGATGCGTGGCTCTCTTACGCCGCTGCGCATCAGGTGGCGGTCGAAGACGACGCAACTCGCAAGGACATCATCGCCGCACTCGACGCTGCTGGCGTCCCCACCGAGTAACTCAGGGAGAGAGGCTGCCATGGCTGCATTTGCTGACCCGGATGATGTCGCGGAGGTCTGGCAGCCTCTCACTCCTGAACAGGTGCTCGTTGCGAAAGCCCTTCTCGAGCAGGCGTCGCTGAAGCTGCGACTCGCTGCGCGTCGGCGTGGGCGAGACATGGACGCCATGGTCACCGCCGACGACCTCACGGCGCAGGCTGCACGCGTAGCCGTGGTGAACGCAGTGAAGCGGGTTCTGATGAACCCGGAAGCGCTACGGCAGATCAGCGAGACGACAGGCCCGTTTTCCACGTCGAAGACGATCGACTCGAGCCTGTCGAGCGGCGAACTGTACATCGAAAGCGCGGACCTTGCTGACTTGCTCCCGGGACGCAGCCCTGTGCGGTCATTCCGCGTGCGCTCAAGGATGCTCTGATGGCCGAGAACGTCACCCGTATCCGCCTTGTAGATAGCGGAGAACAAGACCGATACGGCAAGCCCGTGTACACGCAGAGCACCTCTCAGCAGGTGGCGCACGTCTTCGCCCCCGTCGTGGTGGACGATACGCGAGGCCTCGACTCCGTCACAGCTGTGGACGGAGGGACGCTGTACTTCCGACACCCGAACATGGTCGACGCAGAGCCCGACGATCGGTGGGTGATCCGCGGCGATGAGTACCAGTCCGAAGGCCGTGAAGCGGTGTGGAGGAATAGCGCCAACATTCCGATCGGCACGGTAGTCGTCGTCCGTCGAACCACCTTCACCACTGACTGAGGGGGAACTCGTGGCCAAGGGCATCAAGGTCAAGATCAACCAGGCGGCTTGGGGTAACCAGGTCATGGCCGGCCCGGAAATGCAGTCGTTCCTCCGCAACATCGGAGGGCGGGTGGCGTCGAAGCTGCCGGGTGGCTCTGTTGAGGTCACGACATCCCGCACAGTTCGTGGTGGCGGTCGTCGCGCGCGAGCGGTCGTCGCCACGAGCATCCCCATGGAGCAGGAAACGAAAACGGGTGAAGCGCTTTCGGCGCTGCAGTCGACCATCGCTTCCGCACATGAACCGAAGCGGACTCGTGCGTACAAGGTCCGTGAACGGAAGCGCCAGGAGCGGCGATCGTGAGCGGCACCATTAGCGTGATCTACGAAGCACTAACTGCGCCGGTGATCGCGAAGGTGAAGACGATCCTTTCGGAGCGGCCCGAGCCTTTTACCACGGGGGCTGCTGTCTCCAATCAGGTGATCGCTGGCAAGAGGCGCATGGTTACGATCGTCCCTGGTCCCGGCCTCGGCGCCTTCGACACTCTCGATGACACGACTCTCCGGGTGAACGTCTACGCCGACGACGAAGGCGACTGTGAAGACCTCGCCGCACTTATCCGCGCGGTCTTCGAGGCGACCGCCCCGCTGGGGATCATCGACGGCAAACCAATCACAGCTTCACGTGTCACCGCCGGTCCCGTGCCGGTGCCGAACGACACCACACAGTTTCAGCAGTACATGGTCGTGAACGTCACGCGTCGCGGCCGCGAGTTCCGCTGAACCCCTGAGCATCAACCATTCACCAGCGCCTCACGGGGCGCTCTTTTCATGTGCCCTGGGAGGCAAACATGGCAACTGGAACTCTCGATTCGGCAGAGGTCAACGTCGCCGTCACGGGCGCGTGGTACGTCGCCCCGACCGGCACCACTGGACCCACTTCGGCTTCGTCCGAGCTGCCTGACGCGTTCCACAACCTCGGCTACCTGTCCGAGGATGGGACGACTCGTACGACGGATCGGTCGACGAACGACATCAAGGCGTGGCAGCGGGGTGCGCTTGTCCGTACCGTAACCACGGATGCGTCGGTTTCGTACCAGCTCACGCTGATCCAGACCAACCGGGAAACCGTGGAGCTGTACTTCGGCACGACGGTGAACGCGGACGGCAGTTTCGATGTGGACCCTTCGTCGTCGGGTGGACGCAAGTCGTTCGTGTTCGACGTCCTGGACGGTGACGACATCATCCGGGTGTGGATGCCGGACGCGGAGATCTCCGAGGTCGGAGACCAGGTGTACTCGGGCAGCGACCCCATCGGCTACGAGATCACCATCAAGGCGTACGCATCCGCCGCGATCGACGGCGCAACCGAGCGTCGCTTCTACCCGGCCCTCGCGACAGCGAACAAGGCCTCAGCAGCGCCGGGAACGGTGTTCCCCGCCGAGGCGACCGTGACCGCGCAGGACTCCACGAACGCGGGCAAGCTCGCCGCGCTTGGCTACGTCGCGAACCCGACCACGGCCTGGACCAGCGGTCAGAAGATCACCGTCGGCAGCTACGACTTCAACTGGTCGGGCACTGCCTGGGCGGCCGGCGCGCACGCCTAACAAGACCGGGGCGGGGAGTTCGGCTCAGGGGCTCCCCGTCCCACCCTTCAACCCTGAGCAACCCACCTGAGCAAAGGAGAGCCAATCGTGGCAACCATCGACCTGACTCCGGCAAAAAAGCGGGAAGAACTGCTGATCAACTACGGCGACGTGAAGATCGGCCCGCTCCCGGGCGCCGTCCCAAGCGAGCTGCTGAGCATCATCGACTCCATCCCGAAGCCGAAGGTGATGGCTGGGCAACAGAAGGCCGCGTACGAGAACATGGTCGCCTCTGCGACCGGAACGTTCCTGTACGAGCACGTCATCCCCAAGGAGCAGCGCTCCAAGCTCGATCTAGACGACATCGGCGTCATCCTCCCGGCGTGGATGGAGTACGTCGAACTGGGAAAAGCCTAGAACTCCGCGACCTGCTCGCCCGCTACCCGGACCAGTTCGTTTTCGAACTCCGGCGGGGCGGGTTCAAGGCGGAGGACATCACTCGACGGCCGGCGGAGGCGTTGGCGTACATCAGCGTCGCCGCGACCCTCCCCGAATCCCCACTGCACGCCGCTATTCACGGGTGGAAGTACCCGCTGTCGCGTGAGGGGATGCTGCTGCTCGACCTCATGGACCTCACCGGGCGGATCCATGCCGGGAAGAAGTGGAAGCCGTTGAAGCGGCCCTGGAAGACACCCGGCGGGGAACGGTTCGGTCAGACCGAACTTCCACCGCAGGAAGCGATCGAAAAGCTGCGCCGGAACGCCGGCCGATAAGCCACCTTCGGGTGGCTTTTCTCATGTCCGAGGGAGGCCGGGATGACCGAAGCAGCCGTCGCTGAAGTAACCATCATCCCGGTCTCCAAGGGCGCGCAGGGCCAGATCGAGAAGCAGCTCGGCGGCGACGCGGCTGGCAAGGCTGTGGGCGCGAAGGTCGGCGGAGGGATTGTCGCCGGCCTCGGATCCGCACTGAAGGGCACGGCTACCGCTGCTGTGGCTACCGCTGCGGCGGGTATTGGTGCTGCGCTTGCGGGTGGTTTCGCTCGCCTGAACAACATCGACGTCGCGCGGGCGAAGCTCACCGGTCTCGGGAACGACGCGGACACCGTCAACGGGATCATGAAGAACGCCCTGAACGCGGTCCGTGGGACGGCGTTCGGACTCGGTGACGCGGCCACCGTTGCTGCGGGCGCTGTGGCGGCCGGCATCAAGCCCGGTGAGGAGCTTGAGGGTGTCCTGAAGTCCGTCGCTAACTCCGCCGCCACTGCTGGTGTCGGGCTCGACGAGATGGGGTCGATCTACAACAAGGTCGCCTCCACGGGCAAGGCTCAGAACGACGTCCTGCAGCAGGTCGCCGACCGTGGCATCCCGATCTATCAGGCGCTCGCGAAGCAGTTCGGGACGACCGCTGACGCGGTGTTCGACATGGCCTCCGCGGGCGAGATCGGGTTCGCCGACTTCCAGAAGGCGATGACAACGGCGTCCGGCACGGTCGCGCAGGAGATGGGTAAGACCATCCCGGGCGCCTTCGACAACTTCAAGGCTGCTCTTTCTCGAATCGGTGCAGGCGCCCTCGGCGGGGTGTTCCCAGAGATAGCGCCGAGCATCGTGGCGGTCACTCAGGCTATGTCTCCCCTCGAGACGCTGGCCGGCAGTTTTGGGCAGAAGCTTGGGTCGGTACTCAACCCGGCGATTCAAGCATTCACCGGTTTCATCACCGGAGCGGACGGCGGGCTGGCGTCTCTGAAGGAGAAGCTCGCCCCGCTGACCAGCATCATCGCCCCCCTCGCGGGCGCATTCGTTGCGCTTGGCGCAGGCGGCCTCGGCGGTCTGCTCGCCAAGATCCCGCTGATCGGCGGCCTAGCAGGCCCCCTGACGGCACTGTCCGGGCCGATCGGAATCGTCGCGGGTGCACTCGCTGGCCTGATCGCGGTTTCTCCGCAGTTGCAGCAGGCATTCGGTGTGGTGTTCGCGCAGCTCGGGCAAACGCTGGGCGGAGTTTTCGCGCAGTTGGCCCCGGTCATCGGAACCATCGGTTCCGCGCTTGCGGTAATGGCTCAGGCGATCGGCGGCGTGCTCGCCGATGCCCTGCTGACGGTGTCTCCGTTCCTGTCGCAGCTTGTCGGTATCCTTGGCGGCGTACTCGTGGCGGTGCTGCCGTCCGTGGTGACGCTAATCACGCAGCTGACGGGAATCTTCTCGGCCTTCGCTGGGGCACTGGTCCCGGTAATCGGGGCGGTTCTGGGGGCTCTGGTGCCGGCGCTGTCCGGCATCGCACCAGTGTTCGGGACGATCGTCTCGGCGGTGTTGCCGCTGGTGTCGATTCTGGCGTCCGCTCTGATGCCTGTTGTCCAGGCTGTCGGGCCCATCGTGGCCGGGCTTGTGTCGGCGATCACGCCGCTGATACCGGTGGTGCTGCAACTCGCGACGTCGCTGATCTCCACGCTGGTGCCGATCTTCACGCAACTGATCGCTGCCGTGGCGCCGATCATCCCGATGATCGTGAATCTCGCGACCACGTTGATCGGGATGCTGGCCCCTATCTTCGCGATGCTGGCTCCGGTCATCTCGCAGCTGATCGCAGCATTCATGCCGCTGCTGTCAGCGATCCTCACACCACTGATCGGAATCGTTGCGGCGCTGATCCCGGTGCTGCAGCCGATCTTGGACCTGTTCATTCAGCTGCTACAGCCGATCCTCGCGCTGATTCAGCCGCTGATGCAGATGCTGACGGCGATCATCCCTCCCCTCACCGCCGTGCTGACGTTCCTCGCGAACGTGATCGGAGGAGTGCTGAAGGGCGCGTTCGCCTTCCTGATCCCGATCATCCAGGCGGTCATCAGCATCATCAGCAACGTCCTCCAGCCGGTCATCAAGGGCATCACCGATGTTCTGAACGGTGTGATCACGTTCATTACGGGTGTGTTCCAGGGCAACTGGTCGAAGGCGTGGGACGGCATCGTTCAGATCTTCTCCGGAATCTGGAACGGCATCGTCGGGATCGTCACGGGCGTCATCAACTCGATCATCGACGCAGTGAACGGTGTCATCGGCGGCATCAACGGTGTGGCCGGAGCGATCAAGGACGCGACTGGCGGTGCTGTCAACCTCACGATCGGGAAAATCCCGCGTCTGGCGTCCGGCGGAATCGTCCAGGCCAATCCTGGTCAGGGCATCGTCGCGAACATCGGCGAGGGCCGCTACGACGAGGCGGTTATCCCGCTCACTCCAGCCTTCATGAGCTCGCTCACGGAGGGGCGTGAGACCCCAGGCGATCGGCCGATCGTCATGCCGGATGGCACGTTGTTCGGCTGGATCCGCGAGGTCGCGGGCGAGCAAGCACAGCTACTTATCAACAGGCAGTCGCGCACATCACGAGTCGCGCTCGAGAACCGCTGATACGCGGGCAGAGGGAGAACCCATGGCAAACCGGCTTGTCTCGGTCGATGAAAGCAACCTGTTCCCGCCTACCGTGATGGAAGCTCTCGACGGACGGTATGGGGCATATATGCCGGCCGGGTCGAATGGTGTGGTCGGTGACGGAACCACTGATGACTCGACAGCGCTGAACTCGCTGCTCACCGTGGCGGCCGCAGCTGGGTTGCCGGTGCGCCTAGACCCGAAGTCGACGGTGCTCGTCGCGGCGAATCCGATCATGGTGCCGACGGGGACGCGGCTGTACCTGAACGGGGCGCGGATTAAGAGTGCGCTGCCGAACACGGGCAGTCGCCTGGTGATCGTGCAGAACGCGACGAACGTGATCATCGATGGCGAGGGCGGGTCGATCGACGGCAACAAGGCCGCCTTCACCCCGGCGACTGAGCAGCGGCACAACGTGCACATCGTCGGCGCGACGAACGTCACTGTGCGCGACCTGCTGACCTTCAATGCGAAGGGCGACGGCATCTATGTCGGCGACCAGACTAACGGCGCCGCACGTGACGTCTACCTGGAGAATGTCGTCTCTGACCAGAACTGGCGGCAGGGCCTGAGCATCTCGCACGTGTCCGGCTTCACGGCGACGCACTGCGACTTCACGAACACGGCCGGCACCGACCCGCAGGCGGGCGTCGACATCGAGCCGAACGTCGGCAACGTCGTGTGCGAGAACATCCGATTCTTCGGCTGCACAATGAAGGGCAACGCGCACTTCGGCTTCCTCGTCGCGATCCAGACGAACCCGACGGTCAAGCAGGGCGACATCCTCCTCTGCGGCTGCGACATCGTCGGGAACGGTGCCGCGGGCGACGGTGCCGGTGGTGGCATCCGCCTGATCGGTGTGACGGACTTCACGATGCTCGGCGGCAGCGTCCGCGGCAACACGGGGCCGGGTGTCGTGATGAACGGCACGGCGGCGATGGCGAACGTGAACCTCGATGACGTCGCTATCGAGCTGAACACGCAGCACGGCATCTCGGTCGCTGTAGCGGTCGCGGCGCTGTCGATCGTCTCGTGCGCGATCCGGAGCAACAGCCAGCAGGGCTCGGGGCTGTACGACGGCATCAACATGACTCCGTCGGCCGCGATGGCGAGCCCGAAGGTGCAGGGAAACTCGGTTACTGGGTCTCACCGGTACGCCATCACGACGGGCGCGAACGTGTCTGGCCTGCAGCTGATCGGCAACGACTATTCCGGCTTCGTGACTGGCGCGACGAACCTACTCGACAGCATCTCGACCCGTGTCGAGGTCGACAGCAACTCGATCTCGTTCGGGCCGCGCGCGTTCTTCTATGGCGCGTCCGGCAGCACTAGTCCCGTCGTCAGCGTTCGGCAGGATGGGGATTCCTCTGACCGAGTGAACATCCTGGCGGATGGCCGTGTGACTCTGGGCTCGGGTGCTGCGTCGTCCGATGTGGTTCTGCAGCGGTCGTCGGCCGGGGTGTGGGGCATGACGACCGGCAACGCGTTCCGGGTCCCGTCGTTCACGACCGCGACCAGGCCGGCCGCATCTTCCATCCCGGCTGGAGGGTCTATCTACGACTCCACGCTCGGTAAGCCCATCTGGTCGACCGGCAGCCAGTGGCGGGATGCCGCGGGGACTGTGGTCTAGAGACCGTGGCCGCCTTCGATGAAGGCGACATCGTCGTCCACCTGGGATCCGAACGCGGCACCGCCGCCGCAGATCAGGGCGGCGGTCAGGACGACCGCGAGGATGCGCGGGCGTTGGGGCTGCGGGTGCTTCACCTGGTAGAACACGCGGTCAGCCTAGCGGGTAGTGGTCGCGCTCGCGAGAGAGGTACGGCATATGTCGATCAATGATCTGCGGCAGGTGTGGGGCCAGCCCGGAATCTATGCCGTCAGCGATGGCATGTTTCAAAGCCCAGGCGGATCGCGGCTCTACGACACCACCGGATTCACGGAGTCGCCTAGCGGGTCAGGGCTGTACGCCTTCAATGAGATCCCGGCCACTTCCGCCTCGCTCACCCCGCATCTGGAGGCGAACCCGTGGGTGGAGGTGTACTTCCCTCAGTTGAATCCGGCGACTGATGCGGTGACGATCTACCGGTACTCCGAGGGCCGCACGTGGCGTGTCCGTGGTGGTGTGGAGATCGCGCCTGGTGTGCCGGCGCAGGACTTCGAGGCGCCGTTCAACATCGAGTCGACGTACCGGGCTGAGATGTTCGACGCTGCTGGTCTGTCGCTCGGGTTCACGGACCCGGTCAGCATCACTCTCACTGTCCCCGAGGGGACGACAGTGGTGCATCAGCCGTTGGAGCCGAGCCTGTGGACGACGGTCACGATCGAGAACGGGTCGGGGGAGTCGATCGTCCGACCAACGCCGGAGAACAAGTACGTCGCGGAGGGCGCAGTCCTGCCGAGGCGGATCGGTCAGCGGCGTCGCGGTGTCGCAGGGCTGGCGTTGAAGCTGTTCACCACCGAGCCTGAGCAGGCGGATGCCGTGCAGGCGATGCTCGGCGACTACGAGGTGGAGCAGGTCGCGATCCTCTGCATGCGGACCACTGACCCGATCCGCATCCCTGCCACGTTCTTTTTCGGAACGGAATCGCTTGAGGAGGTCGGCCGCGACGTCCAGATGGGCGGCACGGCGGTCACGTTCCAGGGCACCGTGGATGAGGTCGAGCCGCCCTATCCGGGCCTGGTGGTGCCGCTACTGTCCTACGACGACATCGACGCTAGCTTCGCCACCTACGACGACGCCGACGCCGCGTTCGCAACTTACACGGACCGCGACCGGGCATACGACCTCGCGGGGGCCGCCGGATGAGGATCCACGACAAGGAACAACTTTCAGTTCTCAAAGGGTCGTTCAACCACCACTACGAGGCGGACATCTTCTACGGCGGTGAGCGTCGACTGGCGGGTGTGCCGATTACGAGTCCGGAGCACAAGGAGGACGGCGCCGCAGCGATCCAGCAGTCCGGGTCGTTCACGATCGTGTGGATGGACGACTTCGGTAAGTCGATCAGCCCGAGGCAGATCGGCGACACCCTGTCACCGTTCGGACCTGAAGTGCACCTGTACTCGGTGCTGACGGTGGGGAAGCGCGCCAGCGCACGAGTGAAGCTGGGCCAGTTTCCGATCACCAATGTGCCATCTGCTGTGGACCAGGAGATGGAGTTCCGGTCGGAACTGATCACCGTCGGGTCTGTGGTGGAGCTCGAGTTCAAGGAACTCACCACGAAGATCGACCGGGACCGGTTCGACGTCCCCACCGCCCCCACCGTGCTGAAATCAGTGTGGGATGAGGTTGCCCGCATCACAGGGGCTCAGATCACCCGCTCCGTTCCGGACGCGGCGATCAGTCGGGCCGTGATGTACCAGGAGAACCGTTTGGATGCGGTTGCTGATTTGCTCGACATCCTCGACGCGGTCCCGCATGTGACCGCCGATGGCACGCTGGGCGCCCGCCCCAACGCGTGGCCTGACCCGGTTGACTCGCTGCAGGACGGCGATGGGGGCTCTCTTGTGTCCGTTGGGCACGCGATGAACGCTGACGAGACGTACAACCGGATCGCGTTCCGGGGGAAGTCCGGCCAGCAGCAGATGATCCTCGCGTCCGCGGAGATCACCAGTGGGCCGCTGCGAACTAAGGAACCGGACGGGACACCGTCCCCGTTCGGTCGGGTGACCCGATTCGTCTCCTCGGACTACATCACGACCACGCAGCAGGCGCAGGACTACGTCAACCGTGAGCTTGAGCGCACGGCCGGGCTCGGTGTTGTCGTGGTGCCTGTTGTGGAGACGTTCAACCCGCTCCGCGAGCGTGGCGACGTGATCGAACTTCGCGAGCGTCGCGGGGCACGTCTCGGACGGATCCGGTCGATCAATCGCGACGACTCCATGAAGCAGTCGATGAATGTCGAGGTGATCAATGGCTAGCCAGGATCCCCTCGCTGGCGCTGTCCTCGGAGGGCTAAACCGGAAGTCAGCGGTGCGGCGTGAGGCGGGGTTCTTCAGAGGCATGGACGGCAACCGCGCGATCGTCGACTTCGGTGACGGGCGCGTACCGGCCGATATGGGGATGACGGTCCTGCCCGAGGTCAATGACTCGGTATGGATTCTCACCATCGACGGCAAAGACCCGCTGGTTATGGGGTTCACGATCCCGCGGCCAGGTGAGGGAACCGTGACGTCGATCGCGGGCACGCTGGTAACGGTTTCCACCTCGCTTGGGAAAGTGGACGCGCAATGCGGGTTCACCGTCGGGGTGGGTGACCTTGTGAAGCTCTACTGGAACGACGGCCCTTATGTCGTCGGCCCCTTGCCGTCACCGACCACGCCGGGCGAAGTCCCCAGCGCGCCAGATGGCGGCCCCAAGGAGCGGACACAGGTGTTCACCGCGACGGAGTCCGGCTCGTACCGAGGGCGTTGGTGGACGCCGCAGGTTCGTGCAGGCGACACGAATCAGGGCATATGGGCTTACGGGGCGAAAATCCCGGGCACCATTCCCGGGTCGGCGACGATCCTGTCGGTCGAGGTGTTCCAGTCCATCGTCAGCACGAATGGTGCGCCGGCGATATTTGGGCTGCACGGGTTCAGCAGTGTCAGCGGTGCTCCTGCGCCCTCGTTCGGACCTCAGCAGCCTGTGGGGATAAGTGGCGGGTTTGTCCCTCTTCCGACGTCGTGGGGGGACTCGTTGAAAGCCGGTGGCGGGTACCTCGGTGTCGGCGTCAATCACGGCGGCGACACCATCTTCAACTCTGTGGCGGCGGACGGAATGTCCGGGGCGCTGCGCATCCGATACCGGGCCTAGGAGGTACCGAATGGGTTACAGCGAAGGGACGAGCCTCAAGGGTCTCGACGTCTTCAACTCCACACCGCAGACGGTCGCTGACCTGAACCGGCTGCGGGAGCTGATCGAGCTTGTGGGCAACGTGCGCGAGGGCACGGTCGCGGAGATGAACGCGCTCGTCGCCCCGCAGAAGTACCCCGGGCTCATGTTTTTCGCCAACGACGACGGCTCAGGAGCGCTGTACGTCTGTCTGAGCAACCTGCAGTGGATGATGTTGTCGAGCGCGCGCCAGTCTGGTCAGCCGACCATGAACACCCCGTACACGCTCGGCAGTGGCGCGGGCATCTCAAACCGGTTTGTGAAGCGTGACGGCGAGGTCCGGATCAACGCGCAGATCGTGAAGAGCGCTGGCGTGATCGGTGTTGGTGAGACGGTGATGACTCTCCCGGTCGGGTTCCGTCCGTACGCGACGATGGTCACGCCGGCATGTGCGATCACGAACGGCGGGAACTTTGGCTTCATCACCTATCAGATCCAAACCAATGGGGCGGTGACTGTGCAGTGGCTGTCGTCGCAGGGTTCGTCGCCGACGGTGGCGTGGCTCGAGCACTCGTTCGAGACGGTCTAGGAGGAGCCATGAGCATTCTCGGCGTTGACCTGTCGAGCAACAACCCCGTGTTCGATTGGGCGTTGGCTTGGTCGCAGGGTGTGCGAGCGGCGTACATCAAGCTCGGCGGCGACAACATCCCCCGGTATGTGTCGTCGTCGTACCCGGTGAGGGTGGACGACGCGCGTCGGCAGGGCATGATCGTGGGTCACTACTGGGTGACCGGCGGCCATGACCCGGTGTCTGCTGCTGAGTTCTTCGTTCGCAACCTCCGCAACCCGCAACCCGGCGACTTCTTCGTCCTCGACAACGAGCACCTCGACGACGGGAACATGTATTCCGATGCGGAGGCGGCGATCTGGATCCGCACGGTTCAGGCCGCTGTGGGCGGCGATAAGCGGCGTGTGTTCCACTACGCATCTGGTTCCCCGATGAAGCAGAAGTATGCGTGGACACAGACGATCGCCACGGGGGCGCAGGCACTCGTGGCCTGGTATGACCAGACACCTCTCGAATTTCCTCGCCCGCTCGGGGACTGGCCCGAGTCGCAGATCGGCGGCCACCAGTACACCAGCAGCGCGAACCTCGGCAACGGGGGCCGCATCGACGCGAACGCGTTCAAAGACAACGCGCTCACCTTCACCAACGCACCGAGCAAACCGGAGGACGACGTGCCGAACATCTACGAGATCGTCGCAGGCAAGACAGGCGACGCCACCCACTACCTCTCCATCAACCGCGCGAGCCGCTACCCGCTGACCGCGCAGGCAGAGAAGGACTACCAGTACTGGCTGAAGAACACCCTCGGTTACACGGATGCGCAGGTTGCGGTGAAGCCGGTCGACTCGCTTGCATCGTTCGGCCCTATCGTCCGTGATGCGCCGAGTGGCAGTACCCCGGCGAGCGGGACAGTGGTGGACGTGGACGCGTTGGCTGCAGCCCTCGCCCCTCTGGTGGCGAAGAAGCTGTCGATCCCTACGTCTATCGCTTTGCAGGGTCGCCTGTCCTAGCGGTTCCCACTCTCGACCCTGAGAGGGGGACTCTCGTGCGGAAGTTCATCACATGGGGGCGGTCACCGATCCTGATTCCACGGTGGGTGCTGACCCTGAAGTACGTCATGTTCGTGTTCGTCGGCGTGACGGTGTACGTGGCGTCGTCGCCGTCGCTCGATATCACCACGTGGGAGGGGTACACGCCGTTCTGGTCGATCGCGTTGATCGTCGCGAGCCTGACGTGCATCATCGGTTCCGCGTCACCTCGTCTCGAGGTGATGGAGCGGTGGGCGGTGCTTGTGTTGTTCGCGCTGCTGATCGGGTACGCGGTCGCTCCCGTGCAGTTGGTTCTCGCGGGGGACACGGATAGGGCGGCGTACTCCATCCTGGCAATCACCCTGTCTCTGCTGCCTGGTGCGAGGGCGGCGATGCTGATTCACCGGACAGGGAGGCCGCATGTTTGAAATGGCTGCAGCCGGTGTCGATGCGAACCTTCCCGTTTACGTGTCCGGTGCGGTCGTCGTGATCGGCGCCCTCGTGACTGGTGGGTTCGCTGTGTGGAATCAGCGCGGCTCCGCGAAGGCGAGGCGCGAGCCAACCATCCCGGAGATCTGGTCTCGGCTGGAAAGCGTGGAGAAGAAGCTCGAGTACGAGCGCAGCGCCCGGATCATCGTCGAGGACACACTGCGCCGCGTGCGTGCTGTGTTCATCGACTACGTCGACCGAGTCCAACGCGGCGGCGACAACGCATTGACCCATGAGGAGCGTTCGACGCTCGAAGACACCAAGGAGAAGCTATGAGCAAGCACCTCGCAGTGCCCGAAGTCATCAACAAGGGACAGCGCGTCCTTCGCACCATCGTTCAGGTCGGTATCCCCGCGTTCCTTGGGTTCGCGCTGGTCCTGCCGGAGATCATCGAGGCTCTCGGCCTGCCGGTCGAGTCGGAGCTGCGCCTGTACCTGGTCGGTATCGCGGCCGCGGTGACTGCTGTTGCGGGTGCGCTGTCCCGTGTGATGGCGATCCCGGCTGTGAATGAGTGGCTGACGAGTATCGGCCTCGGTTCTGTCCCCAAGTCCGCTGCAACCACAACCACTGAGGAGTAACCATGTCACTGTCCCTCACCGCTGCGGCTGCGCAGTCGATGGGTTCCGCTCTCGCGACCGCGATCGGCGCGAGTTCGACCATCAAGATCTACTCCGGATCGAAGCCTGCCACCCCGGAGACGGCAGCGACGGGTACGCTCCTGGTCACTGTGCCGGTGTCGGGTTCGTTCACGTCGTCTGGTGGTGTGCTGACGGCGTCTGATCCGGCTGCGGCGAACCCGTCAGCGTCCGGCACGGCGGGGTACTTCCGTGTCGCGACGTCGGGAGGCACCGCGATCTTCGATGGCACTGTCACGGCCACTGGTGGTGGTGGGGACATGACTCTCGGGTCGACGTCGATCAACACGGGTGTGCCGGTGGATCTCGGCGTGCCGACGTTCACTGTTCCCGTCTCCTGACCTGATCCGTCCCGCCTCGGGTGCCTCAACAGGGTCGCGCCGTTGATCGCCCGAGGCGGGCCTCACGCGAGAGGCGAACGTCATGCATGCGATTCAGGTAGGGGATGCAGTCGTCGGCCCGGACGGGTCGGGCGTGGTCTCCGCTATCACCAATGGGCTGAAGCCAACGGGGTTCCGGCTTGCTGCTTTGGTCGCCACTGACAGCGGTGCCGTGTGGATGTGGCTCGATGAGCTGGTCAACGCATGACGACGTACCAGTTCCCGTCCGGGCTGCTAACTCCCGGGTCGGCATCGGATGACGGGTCGAGCGGCGGCGGCCTCAGTGTCGGCTTCCTTGTGACGGTGAGCGTGTCGGGGCTGACGGCGACTGGTGTGCGCTGGTACGCCCCTGTCGCTGGGAAGACCGCCACCCCGTACTTGTGGAGCACGACGGGGACGGTGGTCGCCACTGGCCCCTCGGTCACTCTTGCTGCGGGGTGGAACGTACTCCCGTTCACCACTCCTCTGGCGCTCACGAGTGCCACGGTCTACATCCCCGGCGTTTTCCTGCCTGCAGCGTCGGAGAACTACACGGCGGTCGCGTCTGCGTGGCCGAAGTCGACGACTCAGTTCTCTGTCGCTACGGGTACGTCGAGCCGCTTCAACTATTCGGCGACGCCCGGTCTCGCGTCGGCAACTCCGGGAACGTCGGGTGCTTGGTTCGGTGTCGACATCGTCGCAACGGACGGCGCATCGGGGAGCACCACCGGCACTGTCTTGGCGTCGCTGCCACGACTGACCAGTTCGGTCACCGGCACGCAGACTAACGTTGGGTCTGCCTCCGCGCAGGTGCCTCTCGCCACGGCTGCTATGAGCGGCACACAGAGCAACCCGGCGACGCTTTCCGCCGGCCTGCCACTGCTGACCGGGTCGGTGGCGGGGACGGCGACGAACCCGGGGAGTCTCGGCGGGACTGTTCCGCCGTTGGCGGGTGCGATCGTTGCGGCGCAGGTCAACAGTGGATATGTCGGGGGCAGGCTGCCGCTGGTCATGTCATCGATTGTTGACACGGTCACGAATCAGGGCGCCCTGAGTGCTGCTGTCCCGCGGGTGACTGGCGCTGTCGTCGGAACGCAGGTGAACACCGGAAGCCTGGCACCTACTTTGCCGCGTCTCGTCGGATCGGTGGTGGATACGGGTTCAGCGAACACGGGGACGCTCAATGCGTCCCTGCCGCGCACAGTCGGCGTCGTCGTGGGCGCATCGGTCAACGCGGCGGTCTTGAGTGCGACTGCTCCTCTCTTAGGTTCGTCTCTGGTCGGGTCATCGACCAACTCGGCCGCGCTGAGCGCTGTACTCCCGGCGCCTCAGGCATCGATGACCGCCGTCCAGGTGAACACCGGCACGCTGGCTGCTGTGCTGCCCGTGCTGCGGTTCCTGCTCGACAACGGTGTTCGACGTGACATCACGGTCACCGCATCGGGCCCGTACCGTCACTCCCTCACTGTGACGAGCGTTCACGGGTCGACGGTGACGGTTGGCCCAGCATCCCGGAATCCGATCACTGTGACAGGAGCAACCCGATGACGAATCTGCCTCGTGCTGGACGTGAGTACTTCCATTGGACGTTCAACGGTCTGCCTGATGATCACGGGCCGGTGGAGGCGTTCATCAGCGGGCAGTGGCGGCCGCTCACGATGGACGGCGCGGGGGGTCGTATCCTCCTGGCCGGCCCGGACGCTGACTCTGCAGGCGCCGTGGTCGTGTCGGCGAATCAGCAGGTGCAACTCAGGGTGACAGATACCCCGGAGGTCATCATCCGTGACGGGGGCAGCATCAGACTCGAGTAGGTCTGGCATGATCTGTTCGTGCCGTCACCGCTGCCTGAACACCTCCGCGCGATCGTGTTGCGCCTTGTTCGTCTGGGGAAGACGGACCGGGAGGTGGCGGAACTGGTCGAGTGCGACGCCGCGACTGTCGCCCGGTACCGTCGGTCGGTCGGTGTGTACTACCGGAAGCGCAGACAGCCTGAACGGACGTCAAGTAAGTACGAATGAAGCCCCTCGGCTCACCAGACGGTGGGTCGAGGGGCTTCTTCGTCGTTTCAGCGGCTCTCTACGAGCTCGCGATCCTCAACAGGTGCCGGTGTGCGTCGCTGCAGTTGCCACCGTGTGACGAACCCGATGACGCCGATGGAGAGGATGATCGAGAACACGAGTGCGGAGTCGAGGCGGGTCGCGAACGGGGCGAGGAATACGGTCGCGAACACGGCGGCGGAGATCCACAGCCGCGTCGTGGACCGGTGTCGGGTGACGAACAACCAACCTGCGAGGAGGCCGTAGCCGAGGCTGCCGAGGAGGACGCCGACGTAGCCGAAGTCGCGGTAGTAGGGCTCGAGCCAGGTGTACACGTTGGTACGGACGCCGATGTCGATGTACCCGCGGATGGCTTCTTCATGGTTGATGCCTGGGACGAACTTCAGTGGCAGGGCGAGGGTCGAGGAACCGTACGTGTCGGGCTGCCCCTCGGTTTCTTCGACCAGGCGGAGGAACGCGACCGCACCGACCGTGTAGTACTGCACGGGTGACGCCAGGCCGGTCTTCGCGATCGCCGAGGACACGGCACCGGACTTCACTTCCACGGTGGCGGTCTTCCCGAGGCTGATGCCGACGGACTGGAACGCGATCAGGCCGACGACGCCGAGGAGCATGAGGCCGCCGAGGATGCGGACACCCTTCGGTGCGACATCCCACCACTTCGCCACGGACCCGAGGAACCCGTCGCTGCGGCGGCTGGTCGTCTGCTTCGCGAGCGGGCCGGTGATGTAGAGCGCGCAGGTGAGGAGGATTGCGATGAACAGGTTGGAGCGTTGCAGCATCGCGATCATCGTCAGCAGGACGACGATGGTGAGGAGGACGCGGGGGATTGGCTTGAACGGCTTGTTCAACGCGGGCGTGTACCAGATCATCGCGAACACGAGCGGGCCCAGGTAGAGCAGGATCCGCGCCGGCAGGGGGAGGGACTCAAGGTAGGAGACCCCGTCGGCGCCCTTGCGGATGATGGTGGGCTGCAGGACGAGGTTCTCGATGCCGAACCGGGTCTGAATGTTGATCAGGTAGAACGCGAACCCGACAGCGTAAAGGCCGGCCACGGTCCAGAAGACGGGTCGGGTGGTGAGGTAGTCGGGGTTCTGCCGGAACAGCGGCCACCGCTCCTGCATTCGGCTTCGTTGGGGGCCGCGCCGTTCGAGCAGCTGCCAGATCACCACTGCGCCGACGTTGAACGCGACGAGTCCGGTGATCAGGGTGAGCCAGGGCCCCCACGACGCTGTCTTGTAGTGGACCAGTGGGGAGCCGATGACGAGCATCGCGGCAGCCCAGACGAGGTTGTGCCAGAAGGAGAGCCAGAACACGGGGCGGGCGTAGAACCGCACACCGACGGTGGTGGCGGCGAGGATCAGGATGGTGATCCCGCACCAGACGAGGTTGGACATGTGGGCCTTTGCGGGTGAGGAGTGACTGTGGAGACCCTACTAGAAAGTACGGTTCACCCGTCCGCCCCAGTTCAGGCTTCGTGACGGGGGACGGGTGGTGTTGGTGGTTGCGCGGGTCCGATCGGTTTCCCGTCGCGCCATTCGAGTAGCCAGGGTGGTTCCATGCCGTTGGCGCGGTACAGCTCGACGACCCAGTCGTCTTCTTTGGGGTAGTCGCCGCGGAATCCGTCAGCGTTGGTGCGGGTGTTGCTCATGGGTTGATCGTAGGCTCGATCCCAGCCAGAGAGACTCGCTCGGCGGCTGCCTTGACTGCTTGAGGCGAGATCGCGACGACCACCTCGTCCAGCTCTGCCTCAAACGGCAGGTCTTCGACCGGCTCCCCGTTCACCGACCTTGCCCGGATCGGGTTGTGAATCGTCTCGATGTCATAGAGGTCGATTGTTAGTCCAGCGTCGAGAGCGGCTGGGATGAGGAACTCACGTACCAGCAGGCGAAGGACTTCGTGCCGATCGGCTGGACATTCGTCGTCGTACGCGTCCCACCACCAATCACCGACTACATCCCCGTCGCCGAACCCCCACTTTGAGAGCAGGCTCGAACCGATCAACGTGAGCGGCCGGGGTGCTGTATCAGCCATGTGTCTTCCTTTCGTCGGGTGTTGCTCATGCGAACAGGGTAGAGCGCGGCCACCGACAGGGAGCCGTCGGATCAATAAGCGGAGGCCTTCGATTCTGAGCCGCCGAGCACGGTGATCTCACCTGCGTTTGCGAGACGATCCATCAGGCGGGATTGTCCCGCGGTGTGGGTGCCCACCTCTGCGATTAGGGCACCCACGAGCGCCGCCCCGAGCCCGCTCACTTCAGGGTCAGCCGACGCGGATGCTGTGAGCTGCTGAGCGCGTTGGTATGAGACCCCGAGGATGGTGCCGATGTCGCGGACCGTGACGTTCTGAGCCGCCAGAGACTGAGCGAGCCACGTTGCCACTACCGTGGCGTGGTCCTCCAGAACGGCGGCAGCCGCTCGGGAGCTGCGGATGTCGTTGAGCGCGTCCGAAATGTTGACGAGATCTCCGACCCTCTCGACGCTGGCGGTCACTTCGACTTCGTCGAGGGGCTGGTCGGTCGCGGCGGAGATGTACTCGCGGGCCATCAAGGGTGCCTCTGAGAGCCGACGCGCTTGGGTGAGCCCGTCGATCTCGGGAATGGCTACCATCCACCACTTCCCCTCACGGGTGATGGTGGCTTTGTAGGTGTTCACTGTTGTGTCTCCTCGATTGCTTTGTTGACCTGGCGGACGATGCCCGCCGAGATGATTCGGTGTCCATCCGGGACGGTGACGCTGACTTTGCCGTTGACATAGGTCGTGTGGCTTCCCGTGGTGCGGACTGCTACGAAGCCAGCGTCCTTGAGGCGCTTGGTCAGCTTGCGGGTGGTTTCCTCTTTGGCCATGACTATAGTCTAACATCACTAGACAAAACAAGTCAAGCAACACTAGACAAATCGGAGGAGTGCTGGAACTAGTCACCCCTGTCGCATTCCGTATCAGAAGCGCTACGATACCCCCATCCGGGTGTCGTGGTGTAGCGGAATTGCCACACCCGGGGGAAGGTGCCCTAACCTGTGGACGTGCCACGCCGCCGCGAATACCCGCCCGAGCCTGCACTGCAGCGCCTCCGGGAAGCCGGCGAGAAACGAGCCGAAGCCGACGCTGAACTACGCGCCGCCGTCTACGCAGCCAAAGACGCCGGCGGATCCGTCAGGGTGATCGCTGAGGAAGCCCGCATCAGCACGAACACCGTACAGGTCTGGTTGAAGCAGCGGAAGTAAACATCGGGGTAGGTGCTCGTCCGGTCGGGGAATCGTCATTCGGCCAGCGAATGCCGCAGCCACCCCAGTTCGAGTGTCACCCCTTGACGGGTTCCGCAGAATCCCGCACCGCCGTGGAGGACCAACTAGTCTGTCTGTCCGCATTCCGTGTCAAAGACGACACGTTATCTATGCTTACGATTCCCTCACCCTCCAAAGGGGGACGGGTCATCATCAAGGGGATCACAGCATGAAACAAAGCGACCAACGCGCCGAAGAAGTGAGCGCGAGAGTTCGGGGGAACGTTCTCGACGCGGCAGCGGCGGCGGGGCTCACGGGGGAGTCCGTCGTGCAGCTGACCGGATGTAGGCCGGAGGCGTTGATGGGGGAGTCGGATCTGCACTTCGAGGAACTGGTGCAGATCGCCCGACTGGTGGGGTGTTCGCCGGCCCGATTCTTCGACTGAACGGCCATGGGATACACCGGCGGATACACCAGCCGATTCGGGGTTATCATGACGAAACCCCCACTTCCTTGACGGGAGTAGGGGTTCCGGGTGGTGGCTCCGACCGGCATCGATCCGGTGACCTTTCGATTTTCAGTCGAACG